>NZ_JFHW01000018.1:0-35566 GCF_000612205.1 Enterobacter sp. 5-4
CGTATATTACGCTTTCCTCTTTCAGAGTCAACCCGTTATTTCAGGATTTTTTCTCTTCAACCGACCGCGTTGTCTGTGAAGTGATTCACATCCGCCGTGTCGATGGAGGCGCATTATAGGGAGTTCGCGAACGACCGCAACCGAAAAGTTGCAAAAAAATGACTGACTGCTGCATTCCCCAGCAAAACCCCGCCTTATACCCATTTATGCACAAAGTTATCCACAATTCTGCACGGATCCCAATGCGATCCCACGAATTGAGCGGGAAGATCAACTATACTGGCGGCAAATACTCTTCTCTGTGCAGGCCGCTTCATGACCACACAACGCCTCACCCGTGACTGGCGTCTCCCTACAGCGGGGTTGATGCTGCTGGCAATTCTCTTTGCCGGTTTTACCCTGCATGCGCACTGGAACGCCTTTATCCAGTGGTGTCTCGCCACGCAAATTACCCTGCACCGCTATCTGGTGATGTACCTGCTGCAGCTGAATAACCACCAGTACAGCGGCGGATTATGGTTGTTAACGGGGGCTTTCCTTTATGGCGTACTCCATGCCATTGGCCCCGGGCACGGAAAATTCATTGTGACGACCTATCTGACTACCAATAAGGAAAGCGAGCTGGCCGCCCGGGTCGTCCCCTTCCTGGGCAGCCTGATGCAGGGCGTCAGCGCCATTCTGTTTGTCTTTATCCTGGCGGTAGGGTTTAACCTCGCCTCAGGGGATATCAGTACCAGCCGCTGGTATGTGGAGAAGGTCAGCGCAGTGCTTATTGGCGCATTCGGCGCATTCGTCATTTACCAGGCGCTGAAGAGTCTGCGCCCGCGCAGGATGTCTGTCTCTGCCATTAAGCCGCTTCATCAGCACGACGAACACTGTGGCTGCGGCCATCACGGCGTAGGTGCAGACCTGACGCAGGGCGACTGGAAAACCCGTCTGGGCGTAATTCTGGCGATCGGCGCACGCCCGTGCAGCGGGGCAATCATGATCCTGATGTTCTCCAACGCGCTGGGCATCGTAACCTGGGGGATGGCCGCAGTCATGACCATGTCGCTGGGAACCGCTCTTTCTATTATGGGGCTTTCACTGGCTGTACGTTACGCCCGCGAACGCACGGTGGCCTGGTTCGGAGAAAGCGCCTCGTTAAAATGGCTGGTGCCGGCCGTCAAAATTGCCGGAGGGATAGTCCTGATCCTGTTCGCGACGGTGCTGTTCCTGACGGTGATCCCCATCAGCGCCAATGGCGACTACATCGCCGCAGGATGCTAATAAAAGAAAACCCGCCAGCGGCGGGTTTTTTGTTACTCGTTGATGCGTGGATGCTGATCCACCAGTCGGGAACGTTTTTTCTGCAGTTCTTCAATCTCGGCGTCAATATCCTCAATCTTCTGCTCTACATTATCGTAGTGCTCACGGAGGATCTCTTTCGCTTCCTGGATATCCGATGCCGCAGGCGTTGCGCCTTTCAGAGGGCGATTCGCCGTCTCCTTCATGGTAATACCGGTAATCAAACCAATCACCGCGATCACCATCAGGTAATAAGCAGGCATCATCAGGTTCTGCGTGCTCTCCACCAGCGAGGCGGCAAGCGTCGGGGTCAGACCGGCAATCAGTACCGAGATGTTAAAGGCCGCGGCCAGCGCGCTGTAGCGAATGTGGGTCGGGAACATCGCGGGCAGCGTTGAGGCCATCACCCCGATAAAGCAGTTAAGGATCACCGCCAGCATCAGCAGACCGGCAAAAATCAGCCCCAGTACATTACTGTTGATCAGAATAAATGCCGGGATGGCGAGGGCAAACAGCGCAACGCTTCCCAGAATAATGAACGGTCGACGACCAAAGCGGTCACTCAACAGGCCCATAATCGGCTGCACAAACAGCATACCCACCATGATGGCGATAATGATCAGCACACCGTGATCTTCCGAGTAGTGCAGGTTATGCGACAGATAGCTCGGCATGTAGGTCAGCAGCATGTAATAGGTCACGTTGGTGGAGATCACCAGACCGATACAGACCAGCAGGCTTCGCCAGTGCTTAGTGGCAATCTCTTTGAACGATACCTTCGGACCGTCCTGCAGCCCTTCGCGGTCACCCTGCTCCAGCTTATCAACGTGCTGCTGGAACGCAGGCGTCTCTTCAAGCGCATGACGCAGGTAGAGGCCAATGATCCCCAGCGGCAGAGCCAGGAAGAACGGGATACGCCAGCCCCAGTCGAGGAAGTTTTCTTCCCCCACTACGGTTGAAATCAGGACCACCACACCCGCGCCCAGGACAAAACCGGCAATGGAGCCGAAGTCCAGCCAGCTTCCCATAAACCCGCGCTTACGGTCAGGAGAATACTCGGCAACGAAGATCGAGGCGCCAGTATATTCACCGCCCACGGAGAAGCCCTGTGCCATCTTACAGATCAGCAGCAGAATCGGCGCCCAAATGCCGATGGTGGCATAAGAAGGGATAAGACCGATACAGAATGTACTGATCGACATAATGACGATGGTGATAGCCAGGATCTTCTGACGACCATATTTATCACCGAGCATACCGAAGAACAGACCACCCAGCGGGCGAATCAGGAAGGGAACGGAGAACGTACCCAGTGCCGCAATCATCTGCAGGCTGGGATCGGCCCCGGGGAAAAACACTTTACCTAACGCATAGGCCACAAAGCCGTAGACACCAAAATCGAACCATTCCATCGCATTACCGAGCGAGGCTGCGGTAATCGCTTTACGCAGTTTGGCGTCATCAATAATGGTGACGTCGCGAAGCGTGATGGGTTTAATCTTTTTCCTTCTCAGCATAGCTATCCTCGTTGACTCGGCCCTGTCTGTTTCACAGTCCAGTGTGCGTTCTGTGAACCATGGGATCCGCTCCATGCGAATCGCCTTATTCAAGCGTAGCAGGTTTACTTACATTGACGTTTTACGTCGATACAACCGAACCTGTTGACGCCTGCCTGGGCAGTTAATGACCTTTTTACCCTACCAGCGTTTATATTTGTGATCAACTTCACACATATTTAAGCTTCAGGTCAACTCAGTCCAGTATTTGTCAATCAGTGCAAATAAGCCCTTTCTCATCCCCGCCTCATGAGCTCTCTCACGCACGTCATGAGTTCTTTCGCAACAAAAAAACAAACCACGTTTACTCACATTCAATTTACATAAATTTTCTTCATCATGACGCCGCCGATAGTTTTACATTGAATATGTGACAAAGATAACTAAAACGATGTTTTATTTTGATTGAATCAATATTCCAATGATCGCATGATAAATCCGAATACAGCATTTCATGTGTTTTCCAATGAAGTTAATCGAGAGAAAACATTTATTTTCCTGGCGGGATTATCGAGAAACGCCACTCAAACACAAATGCCAATCAATTGAATTTATTGACTAATTTTTAACACCGAACGCCCGTCCTGCGGGGTCAGATGTGAGGATTGTCCATGAAGATTAAAGCCACGATAGAACGCATACCCGGCGGTATGATGCTGGTTCCGCTGGTGCTGGGCGCCATCCTGAATACCCTTGCCCCTGATACCGGGGCTTATTTTGGTGGTTTCACAAAAGGCATGATAACGGGCACGGTTCCAATTCTTGCCGTCTGGTTTTTTTGTATCGGTGCATCCATTAATTTGCGGGCGACCGGTACCGTATTACGGAAATCCGGCACGCTGGTAATAACCAAAATAGCGGTAGCCTGGGCGGTGGCGATGATATGCGCGATGTTCATCCCGGAGAATGGAATTCAGACCGGGTTCTTCGCGGGGTTATCGGTACTGGCGATTGTCTCCGCGATGGATATGACTAACGGCGGATTGTACGCCAGCCTGATGAACCAGTACGGGACGAAAGAAGAGTCCGGCGCATTTGTCTTGATGTCTCTCGAATCAGGCCCGCTGATGACGATGCTGATCCTGGGGTCAGCTGGCCTGGCCTCTTTTGAACCCCACCACTTTGTCGGCGCAATCCTGCCCTTCCTGATCGGCTTTGCCCTTGGCAACCTCGATCACGATCTGCGTGATTTCTTCAGCAAAGCCACGCCGGTGCTGATCCCGTTCTTCGGCTTTGCGCTGGGGAACACCATCAACCTGAAGGTTATCCTTGATACCGGCCTGCTGGGTATTGTGCTGGGTGTCGCCGTAATCGTCATTACCGGTATTCCGCTGATCGTTGCCGACCGCGTGATCGGGGGAGGAAACGGCACGGCGGGCGTCGCCGCCTCTTCAGCCGCAGGCGCTGCCGTCGCTAACCCGGTGATTATTGCCCAGATTAACCCGGCCTTCGAACCGGTAGCCGCTTCAGCGACGGCGCTGGTTGCCGCCAGCGTGATTGTCACTGCGCTACTGGTGCCGATCATCACGGCGCTATATGCGAAACGCTACGCCAATGCCCCCGAGCAGAATATCGAACGAAAAGCGGTCGAACTCCGCCATTAACACACTGCACCAAACCCTCCCCTCTTCCCTGCGGGGAGAGGGTGAGGGGTAAGGGATTTACCCAAAAATCTCTTCCACCATCCCGTCCACCAGCCGTTTTGCCGAACAGAGCCTCGGCATCCCCAGTGCGACGGTCTGCCAGTTTTGCGTCACTGACCAGCTCACCGGATGCTTATCCGCCTGACACCAGTCCCCCAGCCAGCCCAGCATGTCTTTATGATCGATCGATCCGGGAGAAGCAGGCGCTGTCAGCCACTGGTGATAAAAATGGCGGGTCGTGGGTGAGGCATTAATGCCCTGCGCCAGATAGTTAGCCGCCATGCTGCGCAGGTTATCCTTAAGCATGGCCGCCACATCTTCTTTCGCGAGGCGGCATGCGTCGCCAAATGCTCCCCAGCGCAGCTCTTCCAGAACGATAAAACAGCGCCCGGCCAGCGACCAGCCATCATAATGTCCGGCCCGCCAGCGGGTAAAAATTTGCTCACTGTGCTCACCCGCCTGCACCGTTAGCCCGCGCTGGGTCAGCGCCTTTTCTTTCCAGGCTGCGCGTTGGGTAAAATGAGACACGAGATCGGCGTACTGCTGCGTCAGTCCGGGAGACAGCAGGGTGCGTGGGTGAGTCTGCTGACGCAGCGCGATCAGCTTCTCTGCCATTAGCGTCAGCGCGAGATGGCCCGGATCAAGCATCCCGGCCAGCTTTTCCGCCAGCCCCAGGCGCAGCGCCGCATTTTCATTGAGCATCCCCGCCATCGCCCAGGGGCGTAGCCGGGTATGCGTCATGATTTCCTGCGTCAAACGCTCGCGAAACTGCAGCTGCTGTGGTCCCAGGCGAGGATGACGCGCCGCGTCTCCCCCCTGCACCAGATCGACCATAAATTTTGGATTAATACACTCCAGCGTTCGCCCGGGGCCGTCCAGTAGTGGTGTTGTCATGGTTGCTCTGCCGCGAATAGAGTTTGAATATCATCGCGTAACAGTCGGGTATCTTCCTGTATCCACGTCGCAGTAGTGATGCTTTGCTTCAACAACTGGCAGAGCGCTCGGGTTGAGTGCTCATTTTGCTGACGCACTGCGAGGCTATCACGCAAGCTTTCCTGTAACCCGGTCAGGCACAACGAAAATTCTGCAAAGAACGTCGCCATTCCTGCCGTAACAGAGACATCGACCTGCGCGGACAAAGCTTTACGTATTTGTTCACAAAACTGATCAATATGTTGCTTAAATTTGTCATGTAGCTGCGCAATGTCGATAACATAGCGCGTGCGCGTTTCCACATACTCGTCCCAGCCCCAGCCAGGATTATTGAGCCAGCGAGAGACCGTTTCGCGCATGCTGCTCCCGCCGGAAGGCGGGGCGGCCTGGCTGTCGTCCTGCGCAATCGCATCGTTAAACAGCGCTCGCGTATTGAAGTTAAGCTGGCTTGCCTGAAACGCCGGGAAGCTGATCCGCGCCCGAAAACCCGCATGGCTCAGATGCTCTTTAATACGCGTTTCGATGGGACGCATGGCTTCGTTAAGAGAACGCGCCAGCGTGGACTCCAGCTGATCGAAGCGTAACGCCAGCTCCCGGCCGATTTTCGTCTGGGCATCCAGCATCACCCGCTCGCAGGAGGCGCGTAATTTACTCAGCGCAATCTGCGCCTGCCCTTCATCGTCCAGCACCAGCTGCTTCACCCTCTCACCGCGAAGTTGCTGCCGTTCGGTGCCTGCCGAATCAAGAATCGGGAGCGTGCTGAACACCTGGTCAATCGCCTGGTGAAGCGCGGTTTTTTGGGATCCCATAAAGTCCGCGGTGGCGTTCAGCGCTTCCTCAACCTCGTGTTTCACCTCATCGCTCACCACGCGCTGACGCGTCTGCAAAAGCGCCATGTCCTCTTCCAGACGTGCGATATTCAGCTCCAGCGCCTCAAAGGCCACCGTCAGACCCTGATAGCGGAAATCGAGATACTCTCGGGCGTTTTGCGCGTAGTTAAGAAGCTTATGCGAGGCTGAACGCAGCGCGTAGAGCGAGGCATTGGCATAGGCGGCGTAAATCAGTTTCCGTATCGGTTGCTCGAAGAGCGAATCTTCCCAGAGCAAATCGGCAGAATGTCGGATATGGTCGATATCGTCCAGGTCCGCCGTACGCCAGCGACGTCCGAGTGCGGCTTCGGCAAAATCCTGCACCCAGGGTTGCTCCTGATGATCCGGCAGTCGTCCATGCGAACTTAGCTCATAGCGCGCGCGGTTCGCCAGATACGCCCACATGGACGACACGGGGTAAATCTGACCAGGCGAAATATTGCCTTTCATTAAGGTGCCGGAGATCATCGCCCGAATCTGTTCTTCATCATCGCTATTGCGATCTTTCTGATCGAATTTATTGACCAGCGCATACAGCGGCACCGATTTTCCCGCCGCGGAAATCGCCTGGCGGACTTCTTCATCAGAAATGGATTTAAGCTGGGTATAATCCATTACGGCCAGCACCGCCGATGCGCGGGACAACTGCTCGCTGAGCATTTTTTGCAGATGCGGCTGTCCGGCCTCGTTCGGCCCGGGCGTATCGAGCAGCGTCAGCTGCCCGAGGTGGGCATCCAGGCCCGCAAGATGCACGAACTCCACTTCAATTACCGGGATATGTTCAATAGCCGTATATTCAGAGAACGGAAACTCCACACCCAGCGCCTGGGAAAGTCTCACCAGATCGTTGAGGCTTTTCAGACAATGAAATATCGGCTGCGCGCCCAGGTGATGCTTCTCAAACGCTTCCCCTTTTTCAATGCGCTCCAGCAGCGTATTCATGTCTTTATCAATTTCCAGACGCTGAGCCAGCTTCCCGCGGTCGTAATCACAGAGCTGTTTCTGAAGCAGTTGGATCAATTCATCAATCGGGGAGGCATGAGAGAAATGCAGCACCGGTTCCTTCTGACCCGGCGTGTGGCGAATCAACGTCGGAAGCGCCGTCATTGGACGATTGCGGTTCGGCAACACTTCGGTACCTACAATCGCATTAATGGTGGTCGATTTCCCCGCTTTCATGGTGCCAACAATGGCCAGGACCATTTCCAGCCGGGTTATTTTGCGTAATTCATTATTCAGCATCGCCTGCTGGGCGTCGACACCGCGCGCGCTAAAATGCAAAGGTAAAACGTTGTTTGTTTCGCCAGTAATAGCAGCCTCTGTGCTCTCCAGCATCTCAGTGGGCATTGATTTCAACGTATCAAGATTTTGCAGGGCAAGCTGTAACAAACGCTCGGCTTCCTGGCTTAATTCAAAAATGGTCTGTGTGTGCATGATAAAAGCCTTTCCTTAACGCAAATTTATTACTTTTATTAAGCCACTGGTTTTAATTATGTTGTTCAGGCTTATATGATCACGTGTGGAAAACATGTTCGCCGAAATATAACTGATTGAAGATAATCAGGAATAATTCCCTATCCTTGCATGGCGTGTAGAACTCTTCTCCAGGCCTGATAGCCAAAAGAAAAAAGCGTAGCCCATTTTTAAGAAACTTCAGGATATATCACCATTATTTACCCACCTAAAAAGAGAGGTAATGCACCACTGCCATAAGATATGTATGGCAGCAAAGTCCGGAGATAAATAACAATGTGTCGCTTCACCTTATCCGAAATGGCAGAGCGTAGCAATTTGCTGCAATAAAATATTCGATATATTTATCGTCATTTCTTCCCACCGTGTTAATGGACATAAGCTTCGCGTAACTGACTGACAGAACGTGTCACTCCCGATACGCTTTTTGGCTTATTTAATTCACAATATCACCGACAACGGTGTGGATTTGCGCTATACTTGCCGCCTTTTTCGGCACCCTGCCGTCATTTAGCTGGCACTTTCCAGCGCGTTTACACTTTTGAGGATACCGATATGTCTCTCCCACACTGCCCAAAATGCAATTCTGAATACACCTATGAAGATAATGGCATGTTCATCTGCCCGGAATGCGCTCATGAATGGAATGATGCCGAGCCGGCTCAGGATGCTGATGCGCTCATCGTAAAAGATGCGAACGGCAACCTGCTGGCGGACGGTGACAGCGTTACCGTCGTTAAGGACCTGAAGGTGAAAGGCAGTTCCTCTATGCTGAAGATCGGCACCAAAGTGAAGAATATCCGTCTGGTTGAAGGCGATCATAATATCGACTGCAAAATTGACGGCTTCGGTCCAATGAAACTGAAATCTGAGTTCGTGAAAAAGAACTGATTTTTCACCTGTACGCCCGGTAAGCGAAGCGCCACCGGGCGCTTTTGCCGGATGCGCTACGCTTATCCGGCCTACAAAAAAAGAACTAAACTTAACGGGCTTTTCTTACGTGAGGTAAAGATTATGCCGTTAAGTCCCTACATCTCTTTCGCCGGCAACTGCGCTGAGGCCACCGCCTTTTACCAGCAAGCCGTCGGCGCAGAACTTCTCTATAAAATTACCTTCGGCGAAATGCCAAAAAGCGATAACAGCGAAGAAGGCTGTCCGTCCGGTATGCAGTTTCCGGATTCGGCTATCGCCCACTCCAACGTCCGCATTGCGGGCAGCGATATCATGATGAGCGACGGGATGACGCCCGGCAGCAACGCGCAGTACGCGGGCTTTACGCTGGTTCTCGACACCCAGGACGTCAATGAAGGCAAGCGCTGGTTCGACAACCTCGCCGCGGGCGGGAACATCGACATGGCGTGGCAGGAGACCTTCTGGGCGCACGGTTTCGGTAAAGTCACCGACAAATACGGCGTGCCGTGGATGATTAACGTCGTCAAGCAACAAACGTCGTAGGCAGAACACGCGCAGCGCAGCCGGCAACAGCGCCCGGTGGCGCTGCGCTGACCGGGCCTACGGTGATTGTCATCAAACTCCGCTCAACTCTTCAAACTCCCGCAACCTGCACTTAACCCAAATGTCACATTGATGCGCCAGCATGAGGCCACATTTATCGTGAGGCCCCGCACATGCAAACTGTCATCCGCGTCGAGAAACTGAGCAAGACCTTCAATCACAACAAGGCTTTGCATGCCGTTGATCTGACCGTCCGGCAGGGCGACATGGTGGCGCTTCTCGGGCCTTCCGGCTCGGGTAAATCCACCCTTCTGCGCCATTTGAGCGGGCTTATCACCGGCGATAAAACGCCGGAAAGCCACGTCGAGCTGCTGGGCAATACCGTGCAGCGCGCCGGGCGTCTGGCGAGCGATATCCGCAAGAGCCGCGCCCAGACGGGCTACATCTTCCAGCAGTTTAACCTGGTAAACCGCCTGACGGTGCTGGAGAACGTGCTGATTGGCGCGCTCGGCAGCACCCCGTTCTGGCGCACCTGTCTGCGCTGGTTCACCCCTTCCCAGAAGCAGGAAGCTTTACAGGCGCTGACCCGCGTCGGCATGGCGCATTTCGCCCACCAGCGCGTCTCCACCCTGTCCGGTGGACAACAGCAGCGCGTGGCGATTGCGCGCGCGCTGATGCAAAAAGCGCAAATCATTCTTGCTGACGAACCCATCGCCTCGCTGGACCCGGAGTCCGCCCGCATCGTGATGGAGACCCTGCGCGATATTAACCAGAACGACGGCATTACCGTGGTGGTCACGCTGCATCAGGTGGATTACGCCCTGCGCTACTGCGAACGCATCGTCGCCCTGCGTCAGGGGCACGTGTTCTTTGATGGCGCGAGCCATCAGTTTGATAACGAACGTTTTGACCATCTCTACCGCAGCATTAACCGCGTCGAAGAGAACGCGCAGGCTGCTTAAATAAACCCGATCCGAGGAAAGTACATGAGCTACAAAGCCGTTGCCGCGCTGGCCTTTACCAGCATGTTCAGCCTCAGCACCCTGTTAAGCCCGGCGTATGCGGAAGAGCAGGAAAAAGCGCTGAACTTCGGCATTATTTCGACGGAATCACAGCAGAACCTGAAACCTCAGTGGGAACCGTTCCTGAAAGATATGGAAACCAAGCTGGGGATCAAAGTGAACGCCTTCTTCGCCCCGGACTACGCGGGCATCATCCAGGGGATGCGCTTTAATAAAGTGGACATCGCCTGGTACGGCAACCTCTCCGCCATGGAAGCGGTGGACCGCGCGAACGGCCAGGTCTTTGCCCAGACCGTCGCGGCAGATGGCTCCCCCGGCTACTGGAGCGTGCTGATCGTCAACAAAGACAGCCCGATCAACAACCTCAACGACATGCTCGCCAAACGCAAAGAGCTGACCTTCGGCAACGGCGATCCGAACTCCACCTCGGGTTACCTTGTCCCTGGCTACTACGTCTTCGCCAAAAACAACGCCTCCGCCAGCGACTTCAAGCGCACGGTAAACGCCAGCCATGAAACCAACGCTCTGGCCGTGGCCAACAAGCAGGTGGACGTTGCCACCAACAACACCGAGAACCTCGACAAGCTGAAGACCTCCGCACCGGACAAGCTGAAAGAGCTGAAGGTTATCTGGAAATCCCCGCTGATCCCCGGCGACCCGATCGTGTGGCGTAAAAACCTGTCCGAAAGCACCAAGGACAAGGTGTACGACTTCTTTATGACCTACGGCAAAACGCCGGAAGAGAAAGCAGTTCTGGAACGTCTGGGCTGGGCACCGTTCCGCCCGTCAAGCGACCTGCAGCTGGTCCCGATTCGCCAGCTGGCGCTGTTTAAAGAGATGCAGGGCGTGAAGGACAACAAAGGCCTGAAGGACGAGGAGAAGACCAGCAAAGTGGCCGCGATTCAGGCCCAGCTTGAAGACCTCGACCGCCTGACCGCCGCGCTCGGCGCGATGACCAGCGTGAATAAAGCGGTGCAGTAACGCTTTTCGCCCGGTGGCGCTGCGCTTACCGGGCCTACATTTTGGATCGTAGGCCGGATAAGCGTAGCGCCATCCGGCACACAAAGACCTGCGGAGTAACACATGCAAACCATCACCCTCCCGCCGCCGAAGCGCAGCTGGTTCTCGCTCATAAGCTGGGCCATCCTGCTGGCGGTGCTGGTTATCTCCTGGAAGGGCGCGGAAATGGATCCGCTGCTGCTCTTCAAAGACGCGGGCAATATGGCGACCTTCGCCGCCGACTTCTTCCCGCCGGACTTCAGCCAGTGGCAGGACTACCTCAGTGAAATGGCGGTCACCCTGCAAATCGCCGTCTGGGGCACCGCGCTGGCCGTTATTCTCTCCATTCCGTTTGGCCTGATGAGCGCTGAAAACATCGTGCCGTGGTGGATATACCAGCCCATGCGCCGCCTGATGGACGCCTGTCGTGCGATCAACGAAATGGTCTTTGCGATGCTGTTCGTGGTCGCCGTCGGCCTCGGTCCGTTCGCGGGCGTCATGGCGCTGTTCATTCACACCACCGGCGTGCTCTCCAAGCTGCTTTCCGAGGCGGTCGAAGCCATCGAGCCCGGTCCGGTGGAAGGCATTCGCGCCACCGGCGCCAATAAAATCGAAGAGATCCTCTACGGCGTCCTGCCGCAGGTGATGCCGTTACTCATCTCCTACTCCCTGTACCGTTTTGAGTCCAACGTCCGCTCCGCCACCGTCGTCGGCATGGTCGGCGCAGGCGGGATTGGCGTCACCCTGTGGGAAGCGATTCGCGGTTTCCAGTTCCAGCAAACCTGCGCCCTGATGGTGCTCATCATCGTCACCGTCAGCCTGCTGGATTTCCTCTCTCAACGTTTGCGTAAGCACTTCATCTGAGAAGCGAGGCTTTGTTTTCTATGCACTTATCCAGACATCCGACCAGTTTCCCCACCCGCTGGCAAGAGATCGCGGCAAAGCTCGAAGTGGAGCTGCGCACGCACTACCGCTGCGGAGACTACCTCCCTGCCGAGCAGCAGCTTGCTGACCGCTATGAGGTGAACCGACACACCCTGCGCCGCGCCATTGACCAACTGGTCGAGCGCGGCTGGGTCCAGCGCCGTCAGGGCGTGGGCGTGCTGGTGCTGATGCGCCCGTTCGACTACCCGCTTAACGCCCAGGCGCGCTTTAGCCAGAACCTGCTGGATCAGGGCAGCCACCCGACCAGCGAAAAGCTGCTCTCGGTGCTGCGTCCGGCCTCCAGCCACGTGGCGGACGCGCTGGGTATTCAGGAGGGCGACAACGTCATCCACCTGCGCACGCTGCGCCGGGTCAACGGCGTGGCGGTGTGCCAGATCGATCACTACTTCGCGGACCTCACCCTCTGGCCGGTGCTGCAGAATTTCTCCAGTGGTTCGCTACATGATTTTCTCCAGAATGCGACAGGCATTGCGCTGAAACGCACCCAGACGCGCATCAGCGCCCGCCGCGCGCAGGCGAAAGAGAGCAAAGTGCTGGAGATCCCCAATATGGCCCCGCTGCTCTGCGTGCGCACCCTCAACCACCGTGACGGCGAGATCGACGCGACGGAATACTCCGTCAGCCTGACCCGCGCCGACATGATCGAATTCACCATGGAGCACTGAATGCACTTCGACACCGCCACCCGACAGCGCTGGATGCGCGTGCTGGCCCACAGCCAGCCTGCTGCGCTCTCTGCCCGCATGAACGCCCTTAGCCTGGCTCCCGGGTACGACCTCCTCCGCGCGCCGGAGATCGGCCTCGTTCAGATCCAGGCGCGCATGGGCGGTACCGGCGAGCGCTTCTTCGCCGGGGACGCCACCCTCACCCGCGCAGCGATCCGCCTGCACAGCGGCACGCTGGGCTACGGCTACGTGCTGGGGCGTGACAAAGCCCACGCCGAGCGCTGCGCGGTCATCGATGCCCTTTTGCAGGAACCCCCGCATTTCCAGACGTTAATGGAAACCCTTATTGCCCCGCTGGAAGCCGACCGCGCCGCACGCCTTGCCGCGCGTCAGGCCGAAGTGAATACCAGCCGGGTCGACTTCTTTACCCTCGTTCGCGGAGACAACGCATGACGCTTCAACCCGCTTTTACCCTGGCCGTCCAGGATGCCCAACACAGTTTCCGTCGCCTGCTGAAGGCCATGAGCGAGCCGGGCGTGATTGTCTCGCTGCACCAGCTCTCTCAGGGCTGGCTGCCGCTGAACCTGGCGACAACCAGCGTGCTGCTGACGCTTGCCGACAACGATACCCCGGTATGGCTTTCGGGCGCGCTGTCGAACGATATCGCCAACCAGAACCTGCGTTTTCACACCGGCGCCCCGCTTGTTGAACAGCCGCAGCAGGCAATCTTTGCCGTGGCCGACGAACAAATCAGCCATGAACAGCTGAATGCCCTGAGCGAAGGCACCGCGGTCGCCCCGGAAACCAGCGCCACGCTGATTTTGCAGGTCGCCAGCCTGAGCGGCGGCCGTATGCTGCGCCTGACGGGCGCAGGCATCGCCGACGAGCGCATGGTCGCGCCGCAGCTGCCGGAGTGCATCATTCACGAGCTGACCGAGCGCCCGCACCCGTTCCCGCTGGGCATTGACCTGATCCTGACCTGCGGCGAGCGCCTGCTGGCCATCCCGCGGACCACCTACGTGGAGGTGTGCTGATGTACGTTGCCGTCAAAGGGGGCGAGAAGGCCATCGCCGCCGCCCATGCGCTGCAGGCGCACAGACGACGGGGTGATGAACAGCTCCCCGAGCTGAGCGTCGCCCAGATTGAGCAGCAGCTAAACCTCGCCGTCGATCGGGTAATGACCGAGGGCGGCATCGCCGACCGCGAGCTGGCGGCGCTGGCCCTCAAGCAGGCCAGCGGCGATAACGTGGAAGCCATCTTCCTGCTGCGCGCCTACCGCACCACGCTGGCGAAGCTGGCGGTCAGCGAACCCATCAACACGGCGGAGATGCGCCTGGAGCGTCGCATTTCTGCCGTTTATAAAGACATTCCCGGCGGCCAGCGGCTCGGCCCTACCTATGACTACACCCATCGCCTGCTGGATTTTACCCTGCTGGCGAACGGCGAGGCGCCACGACTCAGCACCTCTGACGCCGAACAGAAACCGTCTCCGCACGTCTTCAGCCTGCTGGCGAAACAGGGCCTGGCGAAGGCGGAAGAGGACTCCGGCGCGCAGCCGGATGACATCACCCGCACGCCGCCGGTTTACCCGTGCTCGCGTTCGTCCCGCCTGCAGCAGCTGATGCGCGGCGACGAGGGCTATCTGCTGGCGCTGGCCTACTCCACCCAGCGTGGCTACGGGCGTAACCACCCGTTTGCCGCCGAAATTCGCAGCGGCTATATCGACGTCGAAATCGTGCCGGAAGAGCTGGGTTTTGCCGTAAACGTCGGCGAACTGCTGATGACCGAGTGTGAAATGGTGAACGGTTTTGTCGCGCCCGAAAATGAAGACCCGCACTTTACCCGCGGCTACGGGCTGGTGTTTGGCCTCGGCGAACGCAAGGCGATGGCCATGGCGCTGGTCGACCGCGCCCTGCAGGCACCGGACTACGGCGAGCACGTTGCTGGCCCGGCGCAGGACGAAGAGTTTGTGCTGGCCCACGCGGATAACGTCGAGGCCGCGGGCTTCGTCTCGCACCTCAAGCTGCCGCACTACGTCGATTTCCAGGCCGAACTGGAACTGCTGAAACGCCTGCAACGGGAGCGCAAACATGGCTAACTTAAGCGGCTACAACTTTGCCTATCTGGATGAGCAAACCAAACGCATGATCCGGCGCGCCATCTTAAAAGCGGTGGCGATCCCTGGCTATCAGGTGCCGTTCGGCGGCCGAGAAATGCCGATGCCCTACGGCTGGGGGACGGGCGGCATCCAGATTACCGCCAGCGTGATCGGCGAGGCGGACGTGCTGAAGGTCATCGACCAGGGCGCGGACGACACCACCAACGCCGTATCGATTCGCACCTTCTTTCAGCGGGTAACGGGCGTCGCGACCACCGAAAAAACCGAAGACGCGACGCTGATCCAGACCCGCCACCGCATTCCGGAAACCCCGCTCACGGAAGATCAGATTTTGATTTTTCAGGTGCCGATCCCGGAGCCGTTGCGCTTTATCGAGCCGCGCGAAACCGAAACCCGCACCATGCACGCGCTGGAAGAGTACGGCGTGATGCAGGTGAAGCTGTATGAGGATATCGCCCGCTTCGGCCATATCGCCACCACCTACGCCTACCCGGTGAAGGTCAACGGCCGCTACGTGATGGACCCGTCGCCGATCCCGAAATTCGATAATCCGAAGATGGACATGATGCCCGCCCTGCAGCTGTTCGGTGCCGGACGTGAAAAACGCATCTACGCCGTCCCGCCGTACACCCGTGTAGAGAGTCTCGATTTTGACGATCACCCGTTTACGGTGCAGGAGTGGGACGAGCCGTGCGCCATCTGCGGATCCAAACACAGCTACCTGGACGAAGTGGTGCTGGACGACACGGGCAAACGGATGTTTGTCTGCTCCGACACCGATTTCTGCCGCCAACAGAGCGAGGCGAACGGCCAATGAAACCGCTGCTTTCGGTAAATCACCTGACCCACCTGTATGCGCCGGGCAAAGGCTTCAGCGACGTGTCGTTCGAGCTGTGGCCGGGCGAAGTGCTGGGGATCGTCGGCGAGTCCGGCTCCGGCAAAACCACCCTGCTGAAATCCATCTCCGCGCGCCTGACGCCGCAGAACGGCGACATTTTGTATGAGGGCGCCTCGCTCTACGGCATGAGCGAGGCCGAGCGCCGCCGCCTGCTGCGCACCGAGTGGGGCGTGGTGCACCAGCACCCGATGGACGGCCTGCGCCGTCAGGTGTCGGCGGGAGGCAATATCGGCGAACGCCTGATGGCCACCGGCGCGCGCCATTACGGCAACATCCGCGCCACGGCGCAGCACTGGCTGGAAGAAGTGGAAATCCCCGCCTCGCGTATCGACGACCTGCCCACCACCTTCTCCGGCGGCATGCAGCAGCGCCTGCAGATCGCCCGCAACCTGGTCACGCACCCGAAGCTGGTGTTTATGGATGAACCCACCGGCGGGCTGGACGTCTCGGTGCAGGCCCGCCTGCTCGACCTGCTGCGCGGCCTGGTGGTAGAGCTGAACCTGGCAGTGGTGATTGTCACCCACGATTTGGGCGTCGCGCGCCTGCTGGCAGACCGCCTGCTGGTGATGAAGCAGGGTCAGGTGGTGGAAAGTGGGTTAACCGACCGCGTGCTCGACGATCCCCATCATCCGTACACCCAGCTTCTGGTGTCGTCCGTGTTGCAGAACTGAGGGGCTGTTGCCGGGTGGCGCTACGCTTACCCGTCCTACGAATAGCGCACCTGTAGGCCGGGTAAGGCGAAGCCGCCACCCGGCAACGCGAACACCGCACCTTGTAGGCCGGGTAAGGCGAAGCCGCCACCCGGCAAAACAAATCGCGAGGCCAACATGATCCACGTACAAAACGTAAGTAAGACCTTTGTGCTCCACCAGCAAAACGGCGTGCGCCTGCCGGTGCTGCAAAATGCCTCGCTGGAGGTTAATCGCGGCGAATGCGTGGTGCTGCACGGCCACTCCGGCAGCGGAAAATCGACCCTGCTGCGCTCCCTCTACGCCAACTATCTGCCCGACGAAGGCCATATTCATATTCGCCACGGCGATGAATGGATCGACCTGGTGCAGGCCCCGGCGCGTAAGGTGCTGGAGGTGCGCCGCTCAACGATCGGCTGGGTGAGCCAGTTTCTGCGGGTGATCCCGCGGATCTCCGCCCTGGACGTGGTGATGCAGCCCCTGCTGGATCTTGGCGTGCCGCGCGAAACCTGTGCCGCCAAAGCCGCCAGCCTGCTGACGCGCCTGAACGTGCCCGAGCGCCTGTGGCACCTTGCCCCGTCGACCTTTTCCGGCGGAGAGCAGCAGCGCGTCAATATCGCCCGCGGCTTTATCGTCGACTACCCGATTTTACTTCTGGATGAACCCACCGCCTCGCTCGACACTAAAAACAGCGCGGCCGTGGTGGAGCTGATCGAACAGGCCAAAGCGCGCGGGGCGGCGATCGTCGGGATCTTCCACGACGAGAGCGTTCGCACCCGCGTCGCGGACAGGCTGCACCCAATGGGGGCTCCCGCATGATTATCAATAACGTCAAGCTGGTACTGGACAATGAGGTGGTTGACGGCTCGATTGAGATCCAGGACGGAACAATCCGCGCGTTTGCTGAAACCCAGAGCCGCTCGCCCGAGGCGATGGACGGTGAAGGCGGCTGGCTGCTGCCGGGGCTGATTGAGCTGCATACCGATAATCTGGACAAGTTCTTCACCCCCCGCCCGAAGGTGGACTGGCCCGCCCATTCGGCGATGAGCAGCCACGACGCGCTGATGGTCGCCAGCGGCATCACCACGGTGCTGGACGCGGTGGCGATTGGCGACGTGCGCGACGGCGGCGACCGTCTGGAGAACCTGGAGAAGATGATCAACGCCGTCGAGGAGACGCAAAAGCGCGGCCTCAACCGCGCCGAGCACCGCCTGCACCTGCGCTGCGAGCTACCGCACCACACCACCCTGCCGCTTTTTGAAAAGCTGGTCGGCCGCGAACCGGTGTCGCTGGTCTCCCTGATGGATCACTCCCCGGGGCAGCGTCAGTTCGCCAACATTGAAAAGTATCGCGAATACTATCAGGGCAAATATTCTCTCAGCGACGCGGAGATGGCCCGTTATGAAGAAGAGCAGCTGGCGCTTGCGGCACGGTGGTCGCAGCCTAACCGTCTCAGAATTGCGGCGATGTGCCGGGACCGCAATATCGCGCTGGCCAGCCATGACGATGCCACGCACGATCATGTCCTTGAATCCCACCATCTTGGCAGCGTGATCGCCGAATTCCCCACCACGTTCGAGGCAGCTGAAGCCTCCCGCAAGCACGGCATGAACGTCCTGATGGGCGCGCCGAACATCGTACGCGGCGGGTCGCACTCCGGCAACGTCGCGGCAAGCAAGCTCGCGTCCCTTGGCCTGCTGGATATACTCTCGTCCGACTATTACCCCGCCAGCCTGCTCGACGCGGCGTTCCGGGTGGCCGACGACGAGGGCAACCGCTTTACGCTTCCGCAGGCGATTCGCCTGGTGACGAAAAACCCGGCCTCGGCGCTAAATCTGCAGGATCGCGGCGAGATAGCCGAAGGCAAACGGGCGGATTTGGTGCTGGCCCACCGCAGGGGCGAGCACGTCCATATCGACCACGTCTGGCGTCAGGGAAAGAGGGTGTTCTGATGGGAAGACTTATCTGGTTAATGGGGCCGTCCGGCTCCGGTAAGGACAGCCTGCTGTCCGCCTTACGGCAGCAGGAGCATCCGCAACTGCTGGTGGCGCACCGGTACATTACCCGGTCGGCGAATGCGGGGAGTGAAAACCATATCGCCCTGAGCGAGCAGGAGTTTTTTACCCGTGCCGGGCAAAATCTGCTAGCGCTGAGCTGGCACGCCAACGGCTATTACTATGGGATCGGCATCGAGACCGATCTGTGGCTGCATGCGGGGTTCGACGTGCTGGTCAACGGTTCACGGGCGCACCTTTCGCAAGCGCGCGCCCGCTATGGGGCGGCCCTGCTGCCGGTTTGCCTGCAGGTTTCACCGGACGTCCTGCGCAGCCGGCTGCAGAGCCGGGGTCGTGAATCCGCCCGTGAGATCGATCAGCGGCTTGCGCGTGCGGCGCGCTACACCCCGTCCGACTGCCATATCCTTAATAACGACGGAAGTTTGCTACAGTCAGTCGAGACCTTTTTATCGCTTATCCGTCAGAAGGAGAAACAGCATGCCTGACTGCACGCTTCGCCCCGCCACCGCCGACGATGCGCAAATCGTCTATGCGTTAATCTGCGAATTAAAGCAGGCCGAATTTGATCGCCAGGCGTTTCACGCGGGCTATCTTGCCAATCTGCAGGATCACACCATGCGCTACCAGCTTGCCGAACTGGACGGGCAGGTCATCGGTATGATCGGCCTGCACATGCAGTTTCACCTCCACCACGCACGCTGGATCGGCGAGATCCAGGAGCTGGTGGTGATGCCGCAGGCGCGCGGGTTAAAGGTGGGCAGCCAGCTGCTGGCCTGGGCGGAAGGGGTGGCACGAGAGGCCGGCGCGGAGCTGACCGAACTCTCCACCAGCGTGAAGCGCGTGGACGCCCACCGTTTTTACGTCCGTGAAGGATATACGCAGAGCCATTTCCGATTCACCAAACCGCTGTAGAGGTGCGTTATGAGTCTGACAATCACGTTAACAGGAACCGGAAGCGCGCAACTCGTGCCGGTCTTTGGCTGCGACTGCGCGGCGTGCCGCCGGGCGCGCCTGCAGGAGACCTATCGCCGTCGCCCCTGTAGCGCGGTGGTCAAATTCAACCATGCGGTGACCCTGCTGGACGCCGGTATTCCACACCTGATGGACGACTGGGCTGCAGGCAACTTTCAGCAGTTTTTGCTGACCCATTACCATATGGATCACGTTCAGGGACTCTTCCCCCTGCGCTGGGGCGTGGGCGCGACGATTCCGGTTTACGGTCCGCCGGACGAAGCAGGATGCGACGACCTGTTTAAACATCCGGGGATTCTGGATTTCAGCCATACGGTCGAACCGTTTGTGATGTTTGAGCTTCAGGGTATGCGGGTTACGCCCCTGCCGCTCAACCATTCGAAACTGACCTTCGGGTATTTGCTGGAGTCGGCCCACAGCCGCGTGGCCTGGCTGTCCGATACCGCCGGGCTGCCGGAAAAAACGGTGAAGTTCCTGCTTAACAATCAGCCGCAGACGATGATTATCGACTGCAGCCACGAACCGCGCGACGAGACGCCGCGAAACCATTGCGACTTAAATACCGTGATGGCGTTAAACGAAGTGATTGGCTGCCCGCAGGTGATCCTGACGCACATCAGCCATCAGTTTGACGTGTGGATGATGGATAACCCGCTGCCTGACGGCATTGAAGCGGGGTATGACGGAATGGTGTTGGTTCTCGACTGAGTTTTGCCGGGTGGCGGCTGCGCCTTACCCGGCCTACGCGCCAGGGTTTTGTAGGCCTGCGTCAGCGAAGCGCCACCAGGCTTTAGCCTCGATCGTAATCGTCTTCCAACCTGCGCTCATCCTCTTCCAGACGGCGTCTGTCGTCATCCAGCTGGCGCTGACGCTCGTCTAAACGGCGGCGTCTGTCTTCAAGCTGCCGACGGCGATCGTCATACTGACGGCTATCCATGCGACGGTTATCGTCATAACGATCGTCATCATCGTTGCTGCGGCTGCTGCTGGGGTTATAGGCGTCGTTGATTGCCTGTTGAATATTGCCAATAGCATCATCAACGATATCGGCATGCGCCAGTTGGCTGGTGAGTGACAGCAGACCAAATAACAGAGCGGTAGAGTAACGTTTCATAAGGCCAGACTCGCAGGTGAACTGGCCTTAAGGTAATGAACAGCAGGGTGTGGGGGTAGCGGAGGAATCTCAAATTCAGTTATGTCCTGGGACTTCCATCAGTTGATTCGCACGCTGTTTATTTTCTGCGACCAGGACGATGCCGTAGCATTTTTGATCCGGCGAATGGCTCCAGATACGATCTTCGGGGATACACCCTCCGTCATAGATAACCTTGCTACCATCATACGGCCAAAATGCGCCCTGCTCGGTATCAAGAACAAATACAGCGATTTGGTCAGACTCGCGGGCAATTTTCTGCCAGAGCATCTTCCCACCCTCATATTGTTCAAAGTCGCTGACAAGTGTCACGCCACACTGTAATACCAGGGCTTCATACAGGCGAGTTGCCAGTCCCTTGTCACGCTCGGCGGGATCAACACAGATACCTTCTACCTGAATGACATTGGCATCTTCCCAACAGCGCTCGACGGCAATGATATCTTCACCCAAATGCGTTTTACGTTGTAAATCCAGGGCAGCAACAACCCGATGCCGGGGCACCCCATCGAAGGTTTCGATATCCGCTTCAATAATCGCAGCTCTTGGCGTCTGGCTATCAAAAATAACATGTAGCACTCGCCCGGAAAGCTCAAACTCATCAACGAGTTTAAACGACCTGGCAATTGTGCTCGGGCTGTATGTTGTAGGCATCACGATCATTTGTGAGTCCCCCTTTGTGAGTACCGGCATAATTCCTTTTATATCCCAATCTGCTAAATTTTGCGCAGATTAACATCACCGGCGTCAACGATGCTCTTGATGAAATCCTAAACAGGGGCATTTAAAAACATATTTTCCGCAGCGCCTGCGCCAGCTGCACCCGCGTAAACGGCTTGCGCAGTAGCTGAACGTCCGGCAGCTGAGGATTATGCGTGGGCCGTAAATCCTGTCCGCTGATCAGCAGCACCGGAAGCTGCGGATAGTGGCTGCGCACATGACTAATCACCTCGGCCCCGCTCAGGCTTCCGGGCAACATCAGGTCGCTGATAAACATACCAATACCCGGCGACGCCGCCAGCATGCTCAGCGCCTGCTCGCCGTTTTCCGCTTCGAGCGTCAGGTAGCCAAGCTGGTGCAGCTGCTCGCACAGGGTCTGACGGACATCAGCTTCATCTTCCAGCACCAGTACCAGCCGCTCGCTATCGACGGAGGCGGTGGCAGAGAGCGTTTCATCTTCAGGAACTACGGGTAGCGTCGATCGCGGAAGGTGAAGCCGGACGGTCGTCCCCTGCCCCGGCGCGCTCTCGATCTCCACGCGACCGCCGGACTGGCGGACAAAGCCGTAGACCATCGACAGGCCTAACCCGCTCCCGCTCCCGGTCTGTTTGGTGGTGAAGAACGGCTCAAAGACGCGGGATTTCACCTCCTGAGACATCCCGCAGCCGCGGTCAATGACCTCCAGTGCCACCATATCCTGCCTGCGCCCGTCGCTGCGGGTGACGCGCTGATTCCAGGTGCGGATTTTTATCACCCCGCTTTGCCCTTCCATTGCATCGCGCGCGTTCATCACCAGGTTTATGATGGCGTTTTCCAGCTGGCTAACGTCTATCCAGGCGGGCCATGCCGGGGATTGCGCTTCGATCTCCAGGGTCAGGGTGGCAGGGAGGGAGTGACGCAGCAGTTCCCGGAGGTTCTCCAGCAGCGGCTGCATCTCTACCGCATGCGGGGTCAGGGATTGCTTGCGGGAAAACGCCAGCAGGCGCTGGGTCAGCAAGGCGCCACGCTCGGCCGCCTTCAGCGCCCGGGTAATGCGCGGCGCGTCGTTTGATTCGGGGTCGGTCAGCTCAAGGCTGCCGATGATCACCGCCAGCAGGTTATTAAAATCATGCGCCAGCCCGCCCGTCAGCTGTCCGACGGCCTTCATTTTCTGGCTGTGCAGGAGCGCCTCTTCCAGCCCCTGACGCTCAATGCGGTCGATCTCCATCTGCGTGGTTTTTTCTTTCAGCAGACGCGTGGTGTGCTCAAGCGAGGCGGTGTTGCGGGCAAAAACGTTGAACGCGCGCGCCAGTTCACCCAGCTCATCACGCCGCTGCAGCGCGGGAACGGAAACATCCTGTTCGCCGTGCGCAAGGCGTGACATCGCCCGGGAAATGGCCGTCAGATTGGAGGCCAGATGGCGGTAGATATACCAGCAGGCACACCCGGTGATGATCAGCGCCAGCACGGCGAAAATGGTGATAAACACGCTGATGGATTGCAGTTCGTGATGGCTCTGGGCCGTGCGAAGCCGGGAGGCCTGCGCCACCTGCTCAACATATTGATTGATATCGCTGTTGAGGATCGCCACCAGCGCCTTGATGTGGAACATGTACCAGCTTATCGCCAGATCGCTCTCCTCCAGCTGCTTCGACAGCGGGGCGAGCTGACCTAGCTCGGCATTAAAATCAGGCAGAACCGCCTTCACAACCGGCTGTGCGGCACTCCGGGGCAGCGTTGCGGCCACCGCGTCCAGTTGCTGAACGGTTGCGCGCGGCGAAGGGGTATCGATGGCGGCGGCGATCAGCCGGTCCATCTCCATCAGCTGCTGCGCATCCGGTACGTTACTGTCATAACGGCGGTTGATGTCCTGCAGATGGCGCAGGTAGCTCTGGCTTTGGTACAGCGAGCTCAGCAGCGCGTTACGCTCCAGATGGCGTCGCTGTCCGCGCTCCAGCATCTCCGTCACGCTCTGCTGGAGCTCATTGCTTCGTTGAATAATACGCGCCACCAGCGCCGGCTCCTGCTGCGCCAGCGGCGCCTCCGCAAGCTGCTCCAGCGAGTGGCGCAGGGCCATTTGCGTCTGCTTCAGGCGCTCGGCTTCACCTTTATACTCGAGCGCCCCTACCACCTGCGAGAGCCGCACCGCCGCCGTTGCCACGCTGGCGGTGTCGCGGGCCAGGTTCATGCTGCCGGTCATGTCGTCCAGCGTTTGCTGCTGGACCTGCTCCTGGATTTGGCTGGCGTGGCGGAAGCCGAGCACCGCCACGCCGCTCACCATCAGCGTCACGGCGACCACCAGCAGATTGAAAATCAGCAGGCGGCCTCGGGCGCTGGCGAAGAATGGGGGGCGTGATGGCATGGGGTTGGGCTCCTGTGCGGTTTGGTGCCCTCACCCTGGCCCTCTCCCACAGGGAGAGGGAAAAGGAAAATGTGATGGCGATTAGCTATTCATAACTATGACAAATATGAACAGCTTCTGACATTTTGCATTTACGCACCTGTGATGAAGTGCAGAAATCGGCATTCACAGGAGATCCGCCATGAGCAGAACCCCGGTATTAGAGATGCGCAGCATTGCCAAAACGTTTGGCAGTTTCCACGCGCTCAAGGGTGTGGATTTGACGGTCTTTGCCGGTGAGATCCACGCGCTGATGGGTGAAAACGGTGCAGGCAAAAGCACGCTGATGAAAATCCTTGCGGGCGCCTATACCGCCACCGGCGGCGAGATCCTGATCGACGGCCAGCCGTTTCACATTAAAGGGCCGAAGGATGCGCTGGCCGCAGGCATCACGCTGATTTACCAGGAGATGCAGCTCGCGCCCAATCTGACCGTAGCCGAAAATATCTTCCTCGGCAGCGAGCTGTCGCGCGGCGGGCTGGTCCAGCGCAAGGAGATGGCCGCCCAGGCGCAGGCGGTGATTGACCGCCTCGGCGCGCAGTTTAGCGCCACCGATCTGGTGATGAAGCTCACCATCGCCGAACAGCAGCAGGTGGAAATTGCTCGCGCGCTGCACCGCAACAGCCGCATTCTGGTGATGGATGAACCCACAGCCGCCCTCTCCTCCCGCGAAACCCATCGCCTGTTTGAACTGATTTTGCGCCTGCGCGATGAAGGGATGGCGATCATCTATATCAGCCACCGCATGGCGGAGGTCTATGAACTCTCTGACCGCGTCAGCGTTCTGCGCGACGGGCAGTACGTCGGGAGCCTGACGCGCGACAAGCTGAACGCGTCGGAACTGGTGAAGATGATGGTGGGCCGCCCGCTAAGCGACCTGTTCAACAAGGAGCGTGATATTCCCCTCGGCAGTCCGCGTCTCAACGTCCACCATCTCACCGACGGTAAAAAAGTACAGCCGTGCAGCCTGCAGGTGCGTTCCGGCGAAATCGTCGGGCTGGCGGGACTGGTCGGGGCCGGACGTTCCGAGCTGGCACAGCTTATCTTCGGCGTGCGTAAAGCCACGGGCGGCATGATTGAGGTCGACGGCGAGCCGGTGGTGATCCACTCCCCGCGCGCGGCCATCGAAAACGGCATCGGTTTTCTCACCGAGAACCGCAAGGAGCAGGGGCTGTTTCTGGAGCTGGCGGCGCAGGAGAACATCACTATGGCGACGCTGGAGCGCGACGCCACCTTCGGCTGGCTGAACCGCAAAAAAGCCCAGTCCATTTCCGATGACGCCATTGCCCTGCTCAATATCCGCGTGCCCCATTCGCAGGTGCGCGCAGGCGGTCTTTCCGGCGGCAACCAGCAAAAACTGCTCATCTCCCGCTGGGTCGCCATCGGCCCACGCATTCTGATTCTGGACGAACCCACGCGCGGCGTGGACGTCGGCGCAAAAAGCGAGATCTACCGCATCATGAACCAGATGGCGCGCAAAGGGGTGGCGATCCTGATGATCTCCAGCGAGCTGCCGGAAGTGGTGGGCATGAGCGACCGGGTTTACGTGATGCGGGAAGGCAGCATCGCGGGCGAGCTTCACGGGCGTGACATCTCTCAGGAAAACATTATGACGCTGGCAACCGGCGTGAACGACACTCATCATCAGGCGGTGCAATCATGACAACTCCAACCCATCCGCAGCAGGTGGCGAAATCCGCCTCCGCCAAAAAAATGCTGATGAGCGATCTGATGCAAACGGTCGGTATTTTGCCGATTCTGATCCTGATCGTGGCGGTTTTTGGCTTTATTGCGCCCAACTTCTTCACTGAGAGCAACCTGCTCAACATCACCCGTCAGGCGTCGATCAACATCGTGCTGGCGGCGGGAATGACCTTTATTATCCTCACCGGCGGGATTGACCTCTCGGTGGGGTCGATTCTCGGCACCACGGCGGTGGCGGCGATGGTGGTGTCGCTCATTCCCGAATTCGCCGGGCTGTCCATTCCGGCCGCGCTGATGCTCGGCATGGTGCTGGGCCTGTTCAACGGCGCGCTGGTGGCCTTTGCCGGGCTGCCCCCCTTCATCGTCACGCTCGGCACCTATACGGCGCTGCGCGGCGCGGCTTATCTGCTGGCCGACGGCACCACGGTCATTAACTCCAACATCAACTTCGAGTGGATCGGCAATAACTACCTCGGCCCGATCCCCTGGCTGGTGGCGATCGCCCTGGCGGTCATTGTGGTGTGCTGGTTCATCCTGCGCCGCACCACGCTCGGCGTTCACATCTACGCCGTGGGCGGCAACATGCAGGCGGCGCGCTTAACGGGCATTAAGGTCTGGCTGGTGCTGCTGTTTGTCTACGGCATGAGCGGCCTGCTCTCCGGCCTCGGCGGCGTCATGAGTGCCTCACGCCTGTACAGTGCCAACGGCAACCTCGGCACGGGTTACGAGCTGGATGCAATTGCGGCGGTGATCCTCGGCGGCACCAGCTTCGTCGGCGGGATCGGCACGATCACCGGCACGCTGGTCGGTGCCTTGATCATCGCCACCCTCAACAACGGCATGACGCTGATGGGCGTCTCCTACTTCTGGCAGCTGGTGATCAAAGGGGCGGTGATCATCATTGCGGTGCTGATCGACAAATACCGTACCCGACACCATCAAAGTGCATAACAACAATACCCTACGAGTGAGGAAGACAAGATGCGTTTGAAACCCTTAGTGACCGCGCTCTGTGCTGGCGCGCTGCTTGCCGCAACGCCGTTTGCGCAGGCGAAAGATCTGAAGTCCATCGGCGTGACGGTGGGCGACCTGGCTAACCCGTTCTTCGTGCAGATCACCAAAGGTGCCGAGCTGGAAGCGCGCAAGCTGGCGGGCGATAACGTCAAGGTGACGCTGGTCTCCAGCGGGTACGATCTGGGCCAGCAGGTGGCGCAGATCGACAACTTCATTGCCGCGAAAGTGGACATGATCATCCTCAACGCCGCGGACTCCAAAGGGATCGGCCCGGCGGTGAAGCGCGCGAAGGACGCCGGGATTGTGGTCGTGGCGGTCGACGTGGCGGCGGAAGGGGCTGATGCCACCATCACCTCCGATAACACCCAGGCGGGTGAGATGGCCTGTAAGTACATTACCGACCGCCTGAAAGGGAAAGGCAACGTGGTGATCATCAACGGACCGCCAGTCTCTGCGGTACAAAACCGCGTAGAAGGGTGCCAGACGGAGTTCAAAAAACATCCGGATATCAAGGTGCTCTCGGATAACCAGAACGCCAAGGGCAGTCGTGAAGGCGGTCTGGAAGTCATGACCTCCCTGCTGGCGGCCAATCCGAAGATCGACGGCGTGTTTGCGATTAACGATCCGACCGCGATCGGCGCCGATCTGGCCGCGAAACAGGCTCAGCGCAATGAGTTCTTTATCGTTGGCGTGGATGGATCGCCGGACGGTGAGGAAGCGCTGAAGCGTGAAAACTCGCTGTTTGTGGCAACCCCGGCGCAGGATCCGCAGGTCATGGCGGCAAAGGCGGTGGAGATCGGCTATGACATTCTCCAGGGCAAACCCGCGCCGAAAGCGCCCGTGCTGATCCCGGTGACGATGATCGATAAAAAGAACGTCGGTACCTATAAGGGTTGGACGGTTAAATGATCCTTTTCCCTCTCCCGCAGGGAGAGGGAACTGTTTTCAAGGAGTCCCCATGAAACGCTCCGACATCAATGAAATCCTCGGCCACACGCGGCAGTTTTTCTCCATGCACGACGTTCATCTCCCGCCTTTTGCCAGCTTTGCGCCAACGAAATGGCAGCAGCTTGACCAGGCCGCATGGCAGGAAGTGTTCGACCTCAAGCTCGGCTGGGACGTGACGGCGTTCGGCGGCAACAACTTTGCCGCTGAAGGCCTGACGCTGTTCACCCTGCGCAACGGCTCGCCCAACGGCGTGCCTTATGAAAAAAGCTATGCCGAAAAAATCATGCACGTGCGCGACGGCCAGGTGACGCCGATGCATTTTCACTGGCGCAAGCGCGAAGACATCATCAACCGGGGCGGCGGGAATCTGATCATTGAGTTATGGAATGCCGGAGCGCATGAAGAGACGGAAAACACCGACGTGACCGTCACCGTCGACGGCTGCCGCCAGACACACGCCCCCGGCAGCCAGCTGCGCCTCACGCCAGGGGAAAGCATCTGCCTGACGCCCACTCTTTACCACAGTTTCTGGGGCGAACGCGGCTTCGGCGACGTGCTGGTGGGCGAAGTCTCCTCGGTTAATGACGATGAACACGACAACCACTTTTTGCAGCCCGTTGCCCGCTATAACAACATCGAAGAAGACGAACCGGCGCTGCTGGTGCTGTGCAACGAGTACAACCTGTTTCGGATATAAGGGGTGAATGATGCCATTGATTTCTCTTGCCGACGGTCTTGCGCACGCCAGACAACACCGCTATGCGCTGGGCGCGTTTAACGTGCTCGACTCCCACTTCCTGCGCGCGCTATTCGCCGCCGCAAAGCAGGAACGCTCGCCGTTTATCATCAACATCGCGGAAGTGCATTTTAAGTACGTGTCGCTGGATTCCCTTGTCGAAGCGGTGAAGTTCGAGGCCGCTCGCCACGCTATTCCCGTGGTGCTCAACCTCGACCACGGCCTGCATTATGACGCCGTCGTGCGCGCCCTGCGCTTAGGGTTCAGCTCCGTGATGTTCGATGGCTCTACGCTGAGCTATGAGGAAAATGTTCGCCAGACGCGAGAAGTGGTGAAGATGTGCCATGCGGTGGGCGTCTCCGTGGAGGCAGAGCTGGGCGCGGTCGGGGGGGATGAAGGGGGCGCGCTTTACGGACATGCGGATGAAGCCTTCTTCACCGATCCGCAGCTGGCGCGCGAATTTGTTGATTCAACCGGCATCGACGCGCTGGCCGTCGCCATCGGCAACGCACACGGCAAGTATAAAGGCGAGCCGAAGCTCGATTTCCCGCGTCTGGACGCCATTCGTCAGCAGACGGGGCTGCCGCTGGTTTTACACGGCGGCTCCGGGATTAGCGATGCCGACTTTCGCCGCGCCATCGAGCTGGGCATTCATAAAATCAATTTCTATACCGGCATGTCGCAGGCCGCGCTCGCCGCCGTGGAGCAGCGCATGGCGAACCGCCAGCCGCTGTACGACGAGTTTGCCGAACTGCTGCTCGGCATTGAAGAAGCGATTACCGATACGGTCGCCGAACAGATGCGCATCTTCGGCAGCGCGGGGCAGGCATGATGGAACGCAAAGGCATCATCGCCGCAGGCAATATGCTGGTGGACCACGTCCACCAGATCGTGCAGTGGCCGGAGCGCGGCTGGCTGGCGGAAATCACCCATAGCGAACGCTCAACCGGCGGCGCGCCGCTCAATGTCCTGCTGACGCTGGCAAAAATGCACGTTGGCCTGCCGCTGCAGGCGGTGGGGCTGATTGGCGAAGACGGCGACGGGGACTACATTCTGGCGATGCTCGACCAGTACCACGTCAACCGCCAGCGCGTACAGCGCACCACCTTTGCGCCAACCTCCATGTCGCAGGTGATGACCGACCCTAGCGGACAGCGCACCTTTTTCCACTCGCCGGGGGCCAACCGCCTGCTGGATCTTCCCGCCTTCGATCGCTTAGACGGATCGATGAAGATCTTCCATCTCGGCTATCTCCTTCTACTCGACAGCCTGGATATGCCCGATGACGAGTTCGGCACCCGCAGCGCGCGGCTGCTGGCGCAGATGCGCGACCAGGGGTATGAAACCTCGCTCGATCTGGTTTCCCGCAAGGGCGACCCGCGCTATCAGCCGCTGGTGCTCCCTGCCCTTCGCCATCTCGACTATCTGGTGATTAACGAGCTGGAGGCCGGTGAGTTTAGCGGCCTGACAATGCGTGACGAAAACGACGCCCCGCACATTGCCCATATCGCGGACGCCGCGGCGCAGCTGCTGGCGGCCGGCGTACGCCAGCGGGTGGTGATCCACTGTCCGGAAGGCGCATGGGGAGAAGCTCGCGGTGAAGAGGGTCGCTGGATCCCGTCATGGATGCTGGAGCAGGAAGAGATTATTGGCAGCGTCGGCGCGGGCGATGCCTTTTGCGCGGGCTTTTTATACGGCTGCCATGAATCGCTCCCGCTGACAGAAAGTATTTATCTGGCGCACGCCTGCGCGCGGGCAAGCCTGCTGGCCGCCAATGCGATTGACGGCGCAAAAACGCTGGCCGAGCTGCAGGCGTTTATTCGCGAGAGCATTTAATTTAACAATAATTGCGATTTTTCGTTACAGTTCTATGAATTTTATATTCCCGAACTACACTCTCTCCATCTGGCATATTCGGCGTGGGCAGCACTCTGTCCGCACGCTTTTCCGAAATGAGATAGAAAGAGGACAAGGGAAAAATGTTCGCAGTCATCATCATCGGTATTTTCATTATCAGCGTTATTTATGCGCATTCCCGCGGCAAAGAAAAACAGACGCTTTCCCGTCAGCTCTTCGACCATTCGACGTTTATGGCGCCCATCAATATGTTTATGACGGCGTTTTCTTCCCTGCCCGCCAGGCAGCCTTTCTTTGAAACAGAGCGCTTCCCGGAATTAAATAAGCTGACGGAAAACTGGCTGGTTATTCGCGAAGAGGCGCTGCGTTTGCAGCATCATATTAAGGCAGCGGAAAATAATAACGACGCCGGCTTTAACACCTTTTTTAAACGCGGCTGGAAACGTTTTTATCTGAAGTGGTATGCCGATGCCCATCCCTCCGCGCAGTCTTTATGCCCGGTGACGACCCGGCTGGTGAGTGAAATCCCTTCGGTGAAGGCGGCCATGTTTGCCGAGCTGCCGGCGGGTGCAAAGCTTGGCAAGCACCGGGATCCGTATGCGGGCTCGGTTCGTTACCATCTGGGCTTATTCACCCCGAATGACGATCGCTGCTTTATTGAAGTCGACGGGCAGCGCCACAGCTGGCGGGATGGTGAAGCCGTTATTTTTGATGAGACCTACGTCCACTGGGCAGAGAATAAAACGGATCAAACGCGCATTATTCTCTTCTGCGATATCGAGCGTCCGATGAAATGGCGCTGGGCGCAGGCGGTTAACCATTGGGTGGGAACCACGCTAATGTCTGCAGCCAGCTCACCGAATGACGAGAATGACAGCACCGGCGGCATTAACCGCATTTTTAAATACGTTCATGCGGGCCGCGAACGGGGGCAGCGTCTGAAAAAAAGAAACCGTAAGGCCTATTACGCCCTCAAGTATCTGTGCATCGCTGCAATCTTTGCCGCCATCATTGTTCCGGCGATAACGTAAGCCTTATGCCGCCTGTTCGGGCCGGCTCACGTCAGTGGCAAACACGTAACCCAACCCGCGGATGGTTTTGATGAGCGCAGGCTGATGCGGGTTAGCCTCTATTTTCCGGCGCAGGCGCATGATCAGCACGTCAATCGTGCGGTCGAACACGTCAGCGCTTTCGCTGTGGGTCAGCTCAAGCAGCCGATCGCGGCTCAGCACCCGGCGGGCATTTTGCGTGAGCGCCAGCAGCAGGCCGTACTCGCCCTGGGTTAAGGGCACGGTATTACGCTGCGGATCAATCAGCTCACAGCGGGTGGTATCAAGCGTCCATCCGTTAAACGCAATGCCCGCGACGGGCGCTGCGGGGGCTTCTGCCGCCAGCGCGCCCGTTCGGCGCAACACCGCTTTCACCCGGGCGACCACCACGCGCGGGTTGAACGGTTTGCCAATATAATCGTCGGCCCCCATCTCCAGCCCCACCACCACGTCTGACTCACTGCCCAGGCCGGTTAACATCACAACCGGTAGCGCCGGACGCTGCTTTTGCAGCTGCAGCAGAACCTGCAGGCCGTTGATATCCGGCAGCATCATATCCAGCAGCACAAGCGCGATATTCGGCTCCTGCTGCACCTGGCGCAGCGCATCCTGGCCGTTATGGCAGACAAGCACGCTAAAGACGTGCTCGCTCAGCACGTCCTGAAGCAGTTCGCAGACTGCCGTATCGTCATCAACCACCAGAATCGCCGGTTTCATCGTATGCTTCCGTCAGGGGATTATGTTAAGTCTGAACTATTCTGCCGTCGGCTCCAGTCAAAAGGTTTTTTCAGTGACGGAAATTCAACCCATGTCACATCCGCTGCCCTGTCGACACGTCAATTTTGACGATTGACTGCTTTTTGTCAGGGTTTTCACCCCGGATGGGCCGTAAAGTCAGGGGATACCCATACAAAAAACATGGCATAGAAGCTGCATAGTGGGTGCGAACGATTCGATTAACTGGAGCAGACTGATGAAAAAAGTCGTCACGGTTTGCCCTTATTGTGCCTCAGGTTGCAAGATCCACCTGGTGGTCGATAACGGCAAAATCGTCCGGGCGGAGGCCGCGCAGGGGAAAACCAACCAGGGCACTCTGTGCCTGAAAGGTTACTACGGCTGGGATTTTATTAACGATACCCAAATTCTTACCCCGCGCCTGAAAACCCCTATGATCCGCCGCGAGCGCGGCGGCAAGCTGGAAGCCGTCTCCTGGAACGAGGCGCTGGATTATGTCGCCACGCGCCTGAGTGCCATTAAGGCCAAGTATGGCCCGGATGCCATCCAGACCACCGGCTCTTCCCGCGGGACGGGAAATGAAACCAACTATGTGATGCAAAAATTCGCGCGCGCCGTTATTGGTACCAATAACGTCGACTGCTGCGCTCGCGTCTGACACGGCCCATCGGTTGCAGGTCTGCACCAGTCGGTCGGTAACGGCGCAATGAGTAATGCCATCAACGAGATAGATAATACCGATCTCGTCTTCATCTTTGGTTATAACCCGGCGGATTCTCACCCTATCGTCGCGAACCACGTTATTCGCGCTAAACAGAATGGGGCGAAAATCATCGTCTGCGATCCGCGCAAAATTGAAACCGCGCGCATTGCGGATATGCACATTGCATTGAAAAACGGCTCAAACATCGCGCTGTTGAACGCAATGGGGCACGTCATTATTGAGGAGAACCTGTACGACCAGGCGTTTGTCGCGACCCGTACAGAAGGCTTTGAAGAGTATAAGAAAATAGTCGAGGGCTATACGCCTGAATCCGTCGAAGCGATAACCGGCGTCAGCGCGCAGGAGATTCGTCAGGCGGCCAGAATGTATACCGGGGCAAAAACCGCCGCCATTCTCTGGGGCATGGGCGTGACCCAGTTCTACCAGGGCGTGGAAACCGTGCGCTCGCTCACCAGCCTCGCGATGCTGACCGGTAATCTGGGTAAAGCCCACGTTGGCGTGAACCCGGTGCGTGGTCAGAATAACGTGCAGGGCGCCTGCGATATGGGCGCGCTGCCGGACACGTATCCGGGCTACCAGTACGTGAAGTTCCCGGAAAACCGCGCCAAGTTTGCGAAGGCGTGGGGCGTGGAAAGCCTGCCGGAACACACCGGGTATCGCATCAGCGAGCTGCCGCACCGCGCGGCGCATGGCGAAGTGCGTGCGGCCTATATCATGGGTGAAGATCCGCTTCAGACCGACGCCGAGCTTTCTGCAGTGCGTAAAGGGTTTGAGGATCTGGAGCTGGTGATTGTCCAGGATATCTTCATGACCAAAACCGCGGCGGCGGCGGATGTCATTTTACCGTCGACCTCCTGGGGCGAGCATGAAGGCGTCTACACGGCGGCCGACCGCGGCTTCCAGCGCTTCTTCAAGGCGGTCGAGCCGAAGTGGGATCTGAAAACGGACTGGCAGATCATCAGTGAAATCGCCACCCGCATGGGCTACCCGATGCACTACAACAACACCCAGGAGATCTGGGATGAGTTGCGCAGCCTGTGTCCGGACTTCTACGGCGCCACCTATGAAAAAATGGGTGAGCTGGGATACATCCAGTGGCCGTGCCGGGATGAGTCAGAGGCCGATCAGGGGACGTCCTATCTCTTTAAGGAGAAATTCGACACCCCGAACGGGCTGGCGCAGTTCTTCACCTGCGACTGGGTCGCGCCGATCGATAAACTCACCGATGAGTATCCGATGGTGCTCTCCACCGTACGCGAAGTGGGCCACTACTCCTGTCGTTCGATGACCGGCAACTGCGCCGCGCTGGCGGCGCTGGCGGATGAACCGGGCTACGCGCAGATCAACACCGCCGATGCGGAACGGCTCGGTATAGAGGATGAAGCGCTGGTGTGGGTGAACTCGCGCAAAGGGCGGATTATCACCCGTGCGCAGGTCAGCGATCGTCCAAACAAAGGGGCGGTCTATATGACCTACCAGTGGTGGATTGGTGCCTGCAACGAGCTGGTAACGGAGAACTTAAGCCCGATAACCAAAACGCCGGAGTATAAATACTGCGCCGTAAACGTTGAGCCGATTGCGGATCAGCACGCCGCGGAACAGTATGTGATCGACGAATATAACAAGCTAAAAGCCCGACTGCGCGAAAGCGCAATGGGTTGAAGCCGTTAATTCATCGATGAATAAAGGGAGTGAAATATTCACTCCCTTTTTATTTCCGAGTAACCCATCAATAATATCAATTAATATTCTGGAAAACGGCTCGCAGAAATAATGTAATTTTCGCGAAAAAGAATTACATCTTTGCATTTTAATTCAGAGGGATAAGATATTCGGCGGGTGCTTAAGACTTTCTGTCTTGAGCATTGTTGAGGGACAGAAAGTGGAAAGCCCCGGGATACTTGCATTCACCCGAGGCTACCCCTCAACACCCAACAGGTTGAGAGTAGCCTCTTATTCTTTTTTACACAAGGAGTAAAAGGCATGACGCCATTAAAAACTGCGTTAGGCATCGTCTTTATTGTTTGCCTGACGATAGTGATCTTTACCTTTATTACTCGCGGCAGGCTCTGCGAGTTTTCAATAAAGAGTGAGCATCAGGAGGTGGCGGCTAAATTAGCCTGCAACCCAGGCTAACCTCTACGGGCGGAACAACGGTTCCGCCCGGCTTGTAGGATGCTGAGGTCTTAATGCACCCATTTTTTTCTTTTGCGCCCGCGATTATACTGCGCGGCGTGTACCCAGATGATAAGAATCCATGAAAGCCATTTTTCTGTTGTTAGTGTTTTTAACGTCCTTCGCCCGCGCGGATGAGATAGGCAGCCAGTATCGGAAACAGGCGGAAGCCGGTGATGCGCGTGCCCAGTATTATCTTGCCGATACATACTTCAGCTCCGGCGACGGCAAGCAGGCCGCGCTGTGGGCCGAGAAAGCCGCGAAAGGCGGCGATGTCGACGCCATGGGGTTGCTCTCGCAAATCCTCTTTACGCAGGGCAATTACACACAGGCCAAAGCCCTGGCACAGCAGGCAAACATTGCTGGCAGCAAACGCGGCGCGATCATGCTGGCGCGCATTCTGGTGAATACTCAGGCGGGAAAAACGGACTATCCCCAGGCCATCAGACTGCTGCACACGGCAACCGAAGATATCGACAGCGACTCTGCGGTCGATGCACAGCTGCTGCTGGGGCTGATTTATGCCAACGGCGTCGAGGTAGCGCAGGATGACGTGCAGGCCGCCTCGTGGTTCAAGCGGAGTTCAGCCCTTTCGCGCACCGGCTACGCCGAGTACTGGGCTGGGATGTTGTTCAGGCAGGGTGAGAAAGGCTTTATCACGCCCAATAAACAGAAAGCGCTGTACTGGTTAAACCTGAGCTGTACGGAAGGGTTTGATACGGGATGTGAAGAGTTTGATGCGTTGAGCGGGGAGTAAACCATTGCCCGGTGGCGCTGCTGTATGACCGGATACATAGGTGACAGATCAGACCGGGAACATAGGTAACACTT